>NZ_LOVS01000007.1:0-624 GCF_001523835.1 Burkholderia sp. ABCPW 14
CCGGATTTGGTGGAGGCTCGAACTCTTGAGAGAATGGAGCCATGAGCAAGAAGCCAAGCAAGTTTTCCCCGGAAGTCCGGGAGCGCGCAGTCCGTCTGGTACGAGAGCAGCGTAGCGAGCATCCGTCGCTGTGGGCGGCGGTCGAATCAATTGCACCGATGATCGGCTGCACGAGCCAGACCCTGCACGGCTGGGTCAAGCAAGACCAGGTTGAAACCGGAGAGCGCGACGGCGTGAGCTCGTCGGAACGTGAGCGTCTCAAGGCGCTGGAACGCGAAGTCAAAGAACTGCGCCGGGCCAACGAGATCCTGAAGCTGGCGAGCGCGTTTTTCGCCCAGGCGGAGCTCGACCGCCGGTTGAAGTCCTGAAGGCCTTTATCGATCAGCATCGAGATACCTTCGGGGTCGAGCCGATTTGCAAGGTCTTGCGGATTGCCCCGTCGGGTTATCGGCGTCATGCGGCACAGCTTCGTGATCCGTCGAAGCGCTGCGCCCGAGCGAAACGCGATGAGATTCTGTGCCCGGAAATCAACCGAGTCTGGCAGGCCAACATGCAAGTCTACGGCGCTGACAAGGTCTGGAAGCAGATGAACCGCGAGAGCATTACGGTCGCTCGTTGTACGGT
>NZ_LOVS01000008.1:0-8805 GCF_001523835.1 Burkholderia sp. ABCPW 14
CTGTTCCGTCGATTGAAGGGCTTTCGTCGCATCTTCTCGCGCTTCGACAAACTCGATCTGATGTTCATTGCCTTTATCAACTTCGCCCTGATTGTCGAAGCCCTTCGATAGTGTGAACACGCCCTAGTTCGACGGAAAAAACGCCCCGCCGCAGGGTAATGCCGTTCAGTTAAGATCAAAAAGGCTGCTCCGATTCATACTGGAGCGGCCTTTTTCCTTGGTTCTGCAAGGCTAGGCCGCTGCGAACCGCGCTTAACTGAACGGCATTACCCGCCGAAGGGCGTTTTCTCGTAAGTCGCCGCTGCGTGGCGCACCGCTGTCGCGAGCAGCCCGGCGAGCCTTGCCGTCGGCTCGCGCATCGAAACGTCGCGCGCCGCCCACGCGCCGCGCGTCAAACGAAAAACGCCCCGCTACCGGGGCGTTTTGTCATCGACGCCGCGCGCGGCGTCGCGTCACTGAGGCACCGTGTCGACGAACGGCTGGCGCTGCGACAGCTTCACGAATTGCTTGTCGAGATTCGGATGGCGCTCGCGCCAGTTGATTTCGGGCATCCGGAAATCAAGGTAGCCGAGCGTGCAGCCGAGCACGATGTCGGCAAGCGTGTAGTGATTGCCGACGCACCACGTCTTGCCGCCCAAGCCCTGCGACATCGCGACGAGGCCGTCGTCGATCTTGCGCTGCTGGCGCGCGATCCATGCGTCGCTGCGCTGCTGCGGCTCGCGCTGCGTATGCTCGATACGAATCGCGACCGACGCGTCGAGCACGCCGTCGCCGAGCGCCTCCCAGCACCGCACCTCGACGCGCTCGCGTCCGGACGGCGGGATCAGCTTGCCGACGGGCGAAAGCGTGTCGACGTATTCGCAGATCACGCGTGAATCGAACACGGCGGCGCCGTCCTCCATCACGAGGCACGGCACCTTGCCGAGCGGGTTCGACGCATGGATGTCGGTGTCCGGCGCCCAGACGTTCTCGAGCTCCAGCTTGTAGTCGATCTTCTTTTCAGCGAGCACGATTCGCGCCTTGCGGACGAACGGGCTGCTGAGCGAACCGATTAATTTCATCATCTGTCTTCTGTCGGGAATACCGCCCGAGAGTATACGTTGTCGCCGATCATAACCGGCCGTTGCGTCTCCGTTGATAATCGGCCATCCGGCCTGTGGATGGTTTGCAACAATCGCGGCCGCCGCGCGGGCCGCGCAACTGGGCAAGACGGCGGGGGTTGCGCCGTCCGGTTTCGTGTTGCAGCCGTCCGGCTTTTGTCGCGGAGCCGAGCTGCCGTTTTGCGCCGGCGCGTGCCGGCCAAGCGCGATTTCCCGCGGATCGCGCGGCTTCGCGCCGCGCGCGGTGCGGCGTCGCGTGCACCCCTTGGCGGCCGGCCCGCCGCATCGCCGCCGCACGACCGACGGCCCGCCGCCCCACCCGTCGCGCGCGACGGCGCTACAATCGCGTGATGAATCTGCCGACCGAACCCGCCATCGCCCTCGACGTCTACCGCCAGCGCCGCGACCGCGTGCTGGCATCGCTGCGCGCACAAGGCGGCGGCGTCGCCATCGTGCCCACCGCGCCGGAAGTGCTCCGCAATCGCGACAACGGCTATCCGTACCGGCACGACAGCTACTTCTGCTACCTGACGGGCTTCACCGAGCCCGACGCGCTGCTCGTCCTCGACGCGTCGGCGACGGGCGACGCGCCGCGCGCGATCCTGTTCTGCCGCGCGAAGAATCCCGAGCGCGAAATCTGGGAAGGGTTCCATTTCGGGCCCGAAGCCGCGCGCGACGCGTTCGGCTTCGACGCCGCGTTCCCATACGACGCGCTCGACGCCGAAATGCCGCGCATCGTCGCCGATGCGCACGCGCTCTTCTATCGCTTCGGCGTTTCGACCGAATTCGACGGCCGCCTGAACGGCTGGCTCGACGCGGTGCGCTCGCGCGCCCGCGCAGGTGTCGCCGCGCCCGGCGCCGCGTTCGATCTCGGGCCGCTGCTCGACGACATGCGGCTTATCAAGGACGCGCACGAGCAGGCAATCATGCGCCGCGCGGCCGGGATTTCCGCGCTCGCGCACCGCCGCGCGATGGCCGCATGCCGACCCGGCATCCGCGAATACGAACTCGAAGCCGAGTTGCTCTACACGTTTCGCCGCCACGGCGCGCAATCGCCCGCGTACGGCTCGATCGTCGCGACGGGCGCGAACGCGTGCGTGCTCCACTACCCGGCGGGCGACGCGATCGTCGAGGACGGCGACCTGATCCTAATCGACGCGGCATGCGAGCTCGACGGCTACGCATCCGACATCACGCGCACGTTCCCGGCGAACGGCCGCTTTTCGGGCCCGCAGCGCGCGCTCTACGACATCGTGCTCGCCGCGCAGGAAGCAGCGATCGCGGCGACGCGCGCGGGCGCCGCATTCGACGCGCCGCACGACGCCGCGGTGCGCGTGCTCGCACAGGGCATGCTCGACACCGGCCTCGTGCCGAAGACACACTTCGCGAGCGTCGACGACGTGATCGCCGAGCGCGCGTACACGCGCTTCTACATGCACCGCACGGGCCACTGGCTCGGGATGGACGTGCACGACTGCGGCGACTACCGCGAGCGCCGCGCGCCGCGCGACGACGACGGCGCGCTGCCGTCGCGCGTGCTGCACGCGGGGATGGCGCTCACGATCGAGCCGGGGCTGTACGTGCGTCCGGCCGACGACGTGCCGCAGGCGTTCTGGAACATCGGCATCCGGATCGAGGACGACGCGTTCGTCACGCCGACGGGATGCGAGCTGATCACGCGCGACGTGCCGGTGGCCGCCGACGAGATCGAGGCGCTGATGCGCGATGCGCAGACCCAGGCCGCCCGCCCGCAGCCGTGACCCGCACCCGCTGCTTCCCACCGAGATCCACGATTCACGAATGATGACGACCGCCGCCCCTTCGCCCGTTTTCGACTTCGATATCGCGATCGTCGGCGCCGGGCCGGTCGGGCTCGCGCTCGCCGGCTGGCTCGCGCGCCGCAGCGCGACCCGTGCGCTGTCCGTCGCGCTGAGCGACGCACGCGATCCCGACGCGAGCGCGAACGATCCGCGCGCGATTGCCGTGTCGCAGGGCAGCCGGATGCTGCTCGATACGCTCGGCTGGCCGGGCGACGCGACGCCGATCGAGCACATCCACGTGTCGCAGCGCGGCCACTTCGGCCGCACGCTGATCGATCGCGACGAGCACGACCTCGCCGCGCTCGGCTACGTCGTGCGCTACGGCTCGATCGTGCAGGCGCTCGCGCGCGCGGTGCGCGGCACGCACGCGCACTGGTTCACGTCGACGTCCGCGCATTCGCCGACGCAGGACGCCGACGGCGTGACGATCACGCTCGACACGCCGCAAGGCACGCGCGAGTTGCGCGCGCGCGTGCTCGTCAACGCGGAGGGCGGCCTCTTCGACGACCGGAAGCGCAAGCTGACCGAGAGCGCGAAGAACCGCGACTACGGGCAGACGGCGCTCGTCGGCACCGTCACGGTGTCGGCGCCGCGGCCGCGCGTTGCGTGGGAGCGCTTCACCGCCGAAGGCCCGCTCGCGCTGCTGCCGCTCGGCGGCCCGCGGCAGGCGGACTACGCGCTCGTCTGGTGCTGCGCGCCCGATGTCGCGCGGCGGCGCATCGAATTGTCCGACGACGCATTCCTGCAGGCACTCGGCACGATGTTCAGTGCGCGGATGGGACGCTTCACGCAAATCGTCGGGCGCGCGGCGTTCCCGCTCGGACTCGCCGCGGCGGAGACGCTCGTCGACGGACGAATCGCGATCGTCGGCAACGCCGCGCAGACGCTGCACCCGGTCGCGGGCCAGGGGCTCAACCTCGGGCTGCGCGATGCGCACACGCTCGCCGAGACGCTGTCCGAGCACGGCGCGACACCGCTCGCGCTCGCGACGTTCAACGCGCGCCGCGCGCTCGACAGGCGCCTCACGATCGGCGCGACCGACACGCTCGCACGCCTGTTCACCGTCGACTCGCGACCGCTCGCCGTGCTGCGCGGCGCGGCGCTCACCGCACTCGAATTCGTGCCGCCGCTCAAGACCGCGATCGCGCGGCAGATGATGTTCGGGCAGCGGCGGTGAGGCGGATGGCGTCGACCATTCGGCGTCGAGCGGCTGGCTGACGATGGGGTTGATGGCCGATTCCGTTGAAAAACGCCGTTTCCGAAGCCTCGCTTGCCGCTCGCGAAGAATCGACCCGTCAGGTCGCGCGACAAGCCGCTCGTGGGCGCCCGCCAAGGACAAGAGGGCCCTTGAGAATCTGGCTCCGCCCGTGGTCAGCGCGTTTTTCGACAGAATCGGCTGAGGGCTGAGGGCTGAGGGCTGACATCCAGATTCTCATCTCTCACCTCGCATACGCTTTCCGCCACACCGCCTATGCCGACACGCACACGGCAACATCGGCGCGAGTGCGAAGCACGCACGCGCGCACGGCATCGTCGGCGAGATCGCTCGCATGGCCGGTTCGCGCGTCCCGAAACGACCTCCCGACGCGTCGCGTCTACTCCGCTTTGCAGCCGCGCACGATGCGCCATCCCACATTCACGCAATATTCATCGACGATTTAACGATTGCCGACAGTTGCCCAATTCGGCGGCACCGGCGGTTACGGTAAAATGCGCGTTTTCCCTTTCGCCTGCCCCCTGCCCGCGCCCCGCGCGGGTGCTCCCATTGCGATGCCCGTCCTAGGCTCTCACGTCCTGCGCAACAATCTGTTCGTCGCCCCGATGGCGGGCGTCACGGATCGGCCGTTCCGCCAGCTGTGCAAGCGGCTCGGCGCAGGCTACGCCGTGTCCGAGATGGTCGCGTCGAACGCGCAGTTGTGGAAGAGCGAAAAGACGATGCGCCGCGCGAACCACGCGGGCGAAGTCGAACCGATCGCAGTGCAGATCGCGGGCGCCGATCCGGCGATGATGGCCGAGGCCGCGCGTCACAACGTCGCGAACGGCGCGCAGATCATCGACATCAACATGGGCTGTCCGGCGAAGAAGGTCTGCAACGTCGCCGCCGGCTCCGCGCTGCTGCAGAACGAGCCGCTCGTGCAGCGAATCGTCGAGGCGGTGATCGCCGCGGTCGGCACGGGGCCCGATGCGGTGCCCGTCACGCTGAAGATCCGCACCGGCTGGGACCGCGAACACAAGAACGCGATCACGGTCGCGAAACTCGCCGAGGCCGCCGGCATCTCGATGCTGACCGTGCACGGCAGAACCCGCGCCGATCTGTACCGCGGCGACGCCGAATACGACACGATCGCTGCCGTGAAGGCCGCGGTGCGCATTCCGGTCGTCGCGAACGGCGACATTACGTCGCCGCAGAAAGCGAAGGCGGTGCTCGAGGCGACGGGCGCCGACGCGCTGATGATCGGCCGCGCGGCGCAAGGAAGGCCATGGCTTTTCCGAGAGATCGGTCATTTCCTGCAAAGCGGCGAGCTCCTGCCGCCGCCGCGCATCGACGAGATCCGCCAGGTGATGAACGAGCACCTCGAGGATCACTACGCGTTCTACGGCGAATTCACGGGAGTCCGTACTGCGCGCAAGCACATCGGCTGGTACACTCGCGGCCTTTCCGGTGCCAACGGGTTCCGGCACCGGATGAACACGCTCGATTCCACGCGCGAGCAACTTGCCGCCGTCAACGCATTCTTCGACGCGCAACAGGCATTGTCCGACCGCCTCGTCTACGTGGACGAAGAAGATGGCGGCCGCGGCGAGCCGGGCGATCCTAACCAATTAGCAGCATGAGCAAGCACAACATCGAACAATGCGTCCGCGACAGCCTGGGTGGCTACTTCCGGGATCTCGACGGCTCCAATCCGCACGACGTCTATGAGATGGTGATGTCGTGCGTCGAAAAGCCTATGCTCGAAGTCGTGCTCGAACAGGCGGGCGGCAACCAGTCGCTCGCCGCGGAGTACCTCGGCATCAATCGCAACACGCTGCGCAAGAAGCTGCAGCAGCACGGCCTGCTGTAGGCGGCCGCCCCGTCCCCGTTTTCTGGCTATTGGTGGTTCCATCATGATCAAGCAAGCGCTCATTTCCGTTTCCGACAAGACCGGCATCGTCGACTTCGCAAAAGCGCTGTCCGAACTCGGCGTCAAGCTGCTGTCGACGGGCGGCACCGCGAAACTGCTCGCCGACGCGGGCCTGCCCGTCACCGAAGTGGCCGACTACACCGGCTTCCCGGAAATGCTCGATGGGCGCGTGAAGACGCTGCACCCGAAGGTGCACGGCGGCATCCTCGCTCGCCGCGACCTGCCCGAGCACATGCAGGCGCTCGAAGCGCACGGGATTCCGACGATCGATCTCCTCGTCGTGAACCTGTATCCGTTCGTCCAGACGATTGCGAAGGACGACTGCACGCTCGCCGACGCGATCGAGAACATCGACATCGGCGGCCCGACGATGCTGCGCTCGGCGGCGAAGAACCACCGCGACGTGACGGTCGTCGTCGATCCGGCCGACTACGCGGTCGTGCTCGACGAAATGAAGGCGAACGGCAACACGGTCGGCTACAAGACGAACTTCCGCCTCGCGACCAAGGTGTTCGCGCACACCGCGCAGTACGACGGTGCGATCACGAACTACCTGACGAGCCTGACGGAAGACCTGCAGCACGGCTCGCGCAACCCGTACCCGGCGACGCTGAACCTCGCGTTCGACAAGGTGCAGGACCTGCGCTACGGCGAGAACCCGCACCAGCGCGCCGCGTTCTACCGCGACATCGCGACGCCGGCCGGCGCGCTCGCGAACTACCGCCAGTTGCAGGGCAAGGAACTGTCGTACAACAACATCGCCGATTCGGACGCCGCGTGGGAATGCGTGAAGACGTTCGACGCGCCCGCATGCGTGATCATCAAGCACGCGAATCCGTGCGGCGTCGCGCTCGGCGCGGATGCGGCCGAAGCGTACGCGAAGGCGTTCCAGACCGATCCGACGTCGGCGTTCGGCGGCATCATCGCGTTCAACCGCGAAGTCGACGAAGCCGCCGCGCAGGCGGTGGCGAAGCAATTCGTCGAAGTGCTGATCGCGCCGTCGTTCTCGGATGCGGCGAAGCAGGTGTTCGCGGCGAAGCAGAACGTGCGTCTCCTCGAGATCGCGCTGGGCGACGGCCACAACGCGTTCGACCTGAAGCGCGTCGGCGGCGGCCTGCTCGTGCAGTCGCTCGATTCGAAGAACGTCCAGCCGCGCGAGTTGCACGTTGTCACGAAGCGCCACCCGACGCCGAAGGAAATGGACGACCTGCTGTTCGCATGGCGCGTCGCGAAGTACGTGAAGTCGAACGCGATCGTGTTCTGCGGCAACGGGATGACGCTCGGCGTCGGCGCGGGCCAGATGAGCCGCGTCGATTCGGCGCGCATCGCGAGCATCAAGGCGCAGAACGCGGGCCTTACGCTCGCCGGCTCGGCGGTCGCGTCGGACGCGTTCTTCCCGTTCCGCGACGGCCTCGACGTCGTCGTCACGGCGGGCGCGACCTGCGTGATCCAGCCGGGCGGCTCGGTGCGCGACGACGAAGTGATCGCCGCAGCCGACGAGCACAACATCGCGATGGTGCTGACGGGCGTGCGTCACTTCCGTCACTGATTCTCGCGACGCGTCGTTTTCAGCGAAACCCGGCGGCGTCCCACCGCCGGGTTTTTTATCGGACGTGCGATCTCGATGGGTCATGCGGTGATTTTTCGGTGCGGTGGTTTTTCGGTTCGGCGATTCCGCCCCGCCTTCGCCGGGATCCCGCGTCATTCGTGTAGTATCGGTCGCAGACAGCTTTTCCGTTTTTCCATGCGAATCATCGGCATCGACCCCGGCTTGCGCGTCACGGGCTTCGGCGTGATCGACGTCAGCGGCCATCAGCTCGCGTACGTCGCAAGCGGCGTGATCAAGACGCCCACGGCCGACCTGCCCACGCGGCTCGGCACGATCTACGACGGCATCTCGACGTTGATCCGCGAGCACACCCCCGATCAGGCGGCGATCGAAAAAGTGTTCGTCAACGTCAATCCGCAATCGACGCTGCTTCTCGGCCAGGCGCGCGGCGCGGCGATCTGCGGGCTCGTGTCGGGCGGCCTGCCCGTCGCCGAATACACGGCGCTGCAGCTCAAGCAGGCGGTGGTCGGCTACGGACGCGCGACGAAAGAGCAGATGCAGGAAATGGTCGCACGCCTGCTGAGTCTGTCCGGACGGCCCGGCACCGACGCGGCCGACGCGCTCGGGATGGCGATCTGCCACGCCCACAGCGGCGACACGCTCAACACGCTCGGCGGCATCGCGCCCGCGCTCGCGAAGAAAGGGCTGCGCGTTCGGCGCGGACGGCTCGTCGGGTAACGCGGATGTCCGGCGACGCAAAGCGGACGCCGGCAGCGCCGCCGCTCGGATCAATCGCCGTCGATCGCCCCCCATCCATTGCCTCAAACGCGCCGGACGCGCCGGCAATTCCAACAATCCCGGCAACGCCAACCGCGCCTGCCGCTCGAGCCGCCCCTCGCAGCCCGGATGCCCCGAACGCGCCCGGCGCACCGTCCCGTCGGCCGCGCTCGCCGCACGCAACCCGCGGCCCGCCGGCGATCTCCCGGCCGCCCCCGTTACTATCTTCACACCCCGATAATTGGGGTTTTGGCCAGCCAGGCCCGGCATGATTCCCGCCCCCAGTCGCAGTCATGATCCGGGGGGTGTTGTCACCGGGCCTGGTGGGTGGCTGGTGATCGCTGATAGGGGTTTGGCCGGGATATCCCGACGCCGTCCGTAACGTGGATGCCGAGACTTGCCACCGTTGTTGCAAACCAACCCGTTCACTCTGC